>NZ_JBSFWJ010000003.1:184661-211279 GCF_053592695.1 Saccharopolyspora sp. NPDC002578
AAGGCGGACGCCAAGGCCAAGCCCGAAACCCAGGCCGACCTCGAGTCGGTCGAGGATCACTACGCCGTGCTGGGCGCCGCTCGCGGTGACGACATCGCGGACATCAAGAAGAAGTGGCGCAAGCTGCTGCTCGCGAACCATCCGGACAAGAACCTCAACAACGAGGAAACCGCAAAGAAGAACACGGCCCGGATCAACACTGCCTGGGACGTTTTGTCGAACGACACGGAGCGTCAGAAGTACGACGACGACCTCGAGAAGAAGGAGCAACACGCCAGGTACGCCCAGACCATGTACGGCGACCCCATGGCCGGGCCGTGGACCCGGAGGCCCGAGCGCCGGCACACCGGGCCGACCGCGGAGCCAGAGCCGGAGAGTCGTCGAGAGCGTCCGCGCCGCAGGTACACCGAGCACGATGAGTTCTCCGGTGGCCGGACCGGGCGTCCGAGCAGCGGTCCGCGCGTCTCGCCGGAAGAGATGGGCCTCGCGCGGGGCCGGTCCCTGTTCAGCTCGGGAGGGCGAACTTTCTGGGACACCGTGATGTTCCGGCTGGACAGCGTGTGGCAGCGGCCGATCTACAGCCAGGCCCGGTTCGACCCGCGCGGCCGGGTCAAGATCGGTGTCAGCTTCGTGTGGGCTCCCAGTCGGATGGCGGACTTCTACACCAGCGTCGGCATGCCGCGGATGGACCAGGTGATGCGCACGGCCGAGGTGGAGGATCTGGGCGAGGCGCTGCGCCACCGCCGCCGTGCCGGGCTCGTGCGGCCGCCGTGGGGGGACCGGTACCCGATCGTCAGCGACCTGCTGACAGCGGACGGGGCGCGCTTCCAGCTCCCCGCCGGAGCGGTGTACGTGCAGGGCAAAGCGCTGGACAAGCCGATGGAGGTCCGTGCGGACGGTGCCGCCATCGCCCTCGTCAACCTGCACTCCGCGCATTTCCAGGAGGCCTACGAGCTGAACCGGCGGGGGTCGCTGTTCGCCATGGCGTGCGGTCTGACCCAGGACCAGCATTCGCTCCGGTTCATGCGCGAGTTCCGCCGGGCCGGGTACGGGAATCCGGCGCACTTCCCCAGGGACCTCCTGGGGCTGCACATCACTCCCGACGAGAAGCACCTCGTGCTCGGCGTTTCGGGGAACGCGGGCATTCGGAGCTATCCGGGGGCTACCACCTCGACGACGAGGATTCCGACCTTCGTGTCGGACGAGTACCGCTACAGCCCGGACGAGCTGCACCGGATCAGGCTCGAGTCGCGGATGGACTCCCCGGAGTATCTGCCACCGCGGCCGCCGACCGAGCACCGAGGACCGGACGAGCATCCGGGAGGGTCCGATCAGCGGACCGCAGAGCCGGAATCCGCGGGGTCGGACGAGCGGGTCCGCTCGCGAGCGCGGGCCGCGCTGCTCGACTTCGACCCGCTGAGCGCGTCCCGTGGCGTCCCCTCGAAGGCGCTGGACGACGAGGGCGGCCACCGGCCGGAGACCCCGCTGGACCTGGACGGGGGCGAGGCGCACGAGCTGACGACGTACTCGACGCCGCCCGCCGACGTCGCCGGGGCGGAGTCGACGCGATCGGACGGTGGCGATCACGGCATCGCCGGACGCGGCGCGGGACGAGGCGGTCTGGAGACGATCGTCGAAGAGCCCGCCGACGTCGCCGAGCAGGAGCACACTGAGCCGGCCCCGTCCGAGCAGGACTCGATGGTGGACCGGGCACTGCGGGAGCGGCCCTGGGTCGACGGCGACATCGACGGTTCCCGCATCCGGGCGATGGTCAAGGACCTGGTGCGCGACCCGAAGTCGGACGGTACCGAGCTGGACAAGCGGGTCGACATCGCGTTCTCGGACCAGAACCTCAAGGACGGATTCCGCTCCGGCCTGGAAGGTCTGCACATCGTCGACCTGGGTGACAAGCCCGGCCGGGGCCCGCGCGTCGTGCTGGACGTGAACGAGCTGTCCGAGCCGGGAAGCCGGCTGCCGGGAACCGACGACGTGCGGACCTCCGGTGGTCGGGAGCGGGTGCTGCACCAGGTCTCCAGCAGCCGGGCCAAGGCGCGCGCCGAATCCGTCGCGGTCCGGGTGCCGACGCCGTTCGTGGCGGTGTCGGGGAAGCTCGCCGGGTCCGCTCACCAGCGCGAGTCCGGCATGAGTTCCGCCGCGAAGCGCGGGACGTCGACCGAGATCACCGAACCGCACCTGCCGGTCGTCGCCGCCCGGCACCAGGCCCGCTACCGGATCTCCGCCACCTCCACGGGACGCCGTCCGCAGCGGTACTTCAGCGAGGCGGTGGCCGACCTGCGGCTGAAGTGGCCCCAGCGATCGCAGCTGAACCCCGAGGGCGGTCTCCGGACCGGGAACCCGGAAGCGATCGAGCACGTCGACTTCTCCGGCGTCGGCGGCATCTACCGCGCGGTGCGGGACAAGCTCGGCGGCGACTTCTCCCCGAACGACCCGGCGGAGCTCGATCTCCGCACCGTGCTCGCCGAACTCGGCGGCGAGGGCAGGTCGCTGCTCAGCGGCGAGGTGCTGCGCAAGACCTTCGACTTCGCCGGTGGCGGCAAGCCGGTCGACGTCCTCATCGGCGTCACCGATGTCCGGCCGCTGCGGGCCGCGACCTCCGAGGCGAGGCTCACCCGTGCGGAGCGGACCGGCGGGGAGATCTCCTCCGGCGAAGCGATCACCTTCCGGCACGGCGGCGGTGGTGGTGTCGCGGGCGGGGACGTCACCGGCCTCACCGGCTTGCTGTTCGGCCCGCAGAGCGAGGACATCCGGAACAAGATCCACAACGGTTCGGCGGTCGCGAGCCACGAGCACGAGACCACGGAGAACTACGAGGGCCCGCTCGACGAGGTGCTGTCGAACCTGACGTACGTGGTCGACGTGCTGCCGCACGACGCCCGCGCCACTTCGGGTGAGCCCGCCTTGGTCGCCGGGACCGCCACCAGCAGGCTCAAGCCGCACAACGCCGAACAGCACGGGTGGACCAACAGCGTCGCCACCGCGCCGACCGAGCCCGCCGCCCGGGAGGTCGACGCCGAACAGGCCCGCAACGCCCCGGATCGGGTGGACGCGATCCACCGCTTGCCGAAGGCCACGGTCGACGCGCTCGTCGGCCCCGCGCTGTCCGAACTCGCCGTCCAGGGGCACGTGGCCCCGCGCGAGCTGCCGCGCGCCGCGCAGCGGATGCGGCGCTTCGTCCAGGACCACGCGCGGGAGATCACCCGCGGGGACGGCGTGCGGTTCCCCCTCAGCGCGGTGTACAAGGGCGCGCCGGACGTGTTCTTCCACGGGGAGATGGACCTCGACCGGGCGGAACTCGCCGCCGACGAGCCGGGCACGAGCATCGGCGGCAAGCTCGTGTCCGCCTACCAGCGCATCACGGGGCAGGACAAGGACCGGACCCGCGCCCACGGGATCGGCGGGATGGGCTACGCCGACAACTTCTGGCCCGGCCTCACCGGATTGACCCTGGACCACACCAACATCGCCGGGGACACCGTCACGCGCAAGGTCGCTCACGAGCAGTCGTTCACCGGGAAGGGCGGGGTCCGGCGGTACGAGTACCGGGCCGAGTTCACCACGCGCCTCGGCGGCACCTGGTCGGACCCCGGGGCGGCACTGCCCGGTGTCACCGGTGCGGTCCACGTGGAGGCTTCGGACTCGCCGGGCACCGCGCTCGGCGAGCCCACCGGTGAAGCCGAGCCGGAACAGGTGTGGCAGGACGGTGCCGCGCAGCACGATGGGCGCGACGGTGACCTGCCCGCCGGTTTCGAGCTGGATTCGCTGGCCCCGGTGCCCGGACTGCGGCGGACCACGGCGACCATGCTGGGCGGAGTTCCCTTCCACCGGTGGCGGGACATGCTGAAGCGGCCGTTCATCGGGCGCGCGCCGGTCAAGTTCGACGAGCACCGCGGTCACTGGTCGCGCCACAACGCGGGCCGGTCCAACGACCCGGGTGAGGACGTGTTGAACGAGCGCAACGCCGGTTTGGGCGGGCTGGAGGTGTTCAGCTCACCGGAAGAACGGATGGCCGGTTTCGCCGGGGCGGTGCTGCTCGGGGACCGCCGCGAACTCAAGACCCACAACCGCGGCGGAGTCCTCGGCAGCCGGGAGCTGCACGGGGACATCTCCCTGCGGACGCGGTTGAGCAATCCGACGCCGATCCGGGTCGACGAGCGGCACTGGTTCGCGGACAAGAGCAGCTCGGAGACCGACCGCGCCGTCAGCGCGCAGAAGTCCCTCATCGGCAGGCTTCGGGCCGGGGCGGTCACCGTGATCCCGGTGAACAAGGGGTCGGGCTTGGGCGCCGGGGTGGGGGGCGAGCTCGCGTACACCCGCGGCTCCGGCACGTCCGACTCCCGCACCGCCAAGAGCACCGACGCGACCGGGCACTACGAGCGCGGGTACCTGATCCGCTACGACGGTGAGCACACCGCGCACACCTCGGTGCGGCGGCGCTGGGAAAGCCTGCTGCGCAGGCTGCACGACGGAACCCCGGTGCACGCGACGAAGTCGCTGCGGCAATCCGGCTACGCGAAGGTGTGGGTCCCGGCCAGTGCGATCGACCAGGTCGGCCGGCTCTCCGAAGCGGACGTCGCGAACCTGCGGCCGGAGGACGCCGAGCGGTACCGCCGGGCCCACGGACCGGACGCTCCGGTGGACGGGGAACCGGCGGCGCCGCGTTCGGACGGGGACGCGCGGCAGGACGAGTCCCGGGGAGCCGAGCCGGTCGAGCCCCCCGCCGTTCGACCACCGGACGACGTCGGGCGCGGCAAGGGCGTCATCGCCGCGCACCGCTTGAAGGCGGGCGGCGAACTGGCCGAGGGGATCGCCGAGCAGCTGGCCCGCCGGTCGCGCGCCAACGGAGAGTCGACCAGCGTGCGGTGGCAGGCCTTGGCGGCCGTGCGGCACGCACTGCACGGGGCGCGGGCGTCGAGCGACCCGCCCGCGGCGCAGCGGCTGTTCGACTCGCTCAACGAACGCATGATGCGGGACTCGGTGTGGCCGGTGCTCGGCTCGCGCAAGGGCGACCCGGTGCTGCGGGAGATCGTCAACGGGGGATGGCCGCTGCTGGTGGTCACCGACCAGGCATTCGGCAGGGTCGAGCAGCTCGTGGTGGTGCGCGGCACCCCGCGCGGAGGGCGCTTCCACCAGACGATCGGGCGGCCCTCGGATCCCGGCGAGCCCGGACGTTCCTCGGAGCACGAGCTCGTCCACCGGTCGCGCCAGTACGACACGCGAGGGTTCTTCGGCAGGTTCACCGCCATGTTCGTCGGCTATCCGGCGGCGACCGGGGCTCCCGCGGCCCTGATCGCGCCGGGCGGCTCGATCACCTACAACACGGTGAGCCAGCCGGAGCACATGCGGGAGCACACCACCGGGGCGTTCGCCGGGCTGGAGGGTGCGAGCCACCAGTTCGTCCACGACCTGGACGTCGAGATCGACGTCTACCCGTACGCCTCGCCGGGCGCCTACCGCAAGCTCCTGCCGGACTGGGTCTCCACGCTGAGCTCCCCGGTGCTCAGCGAACCGTGGTCGGGCGGCTTCACCGTGCCGGACGCGATCCGCTCGACGGTGCCGGTCGAGGAGACCGTCCCGCTCGGTTCCCCGGAACCGGAACCGCTCGCGCAGCAGGTCTTGTCGCTGCGGCACGACCAACGGCAACGCGGGGTGCCGCTCGGGTTCTCGCCGAACGCCGTCGTGCACGTCGGTCGTTTCGAGGCGCCGGGGCTTCGCGAGGGCTTGAAGAGCCTCTTCCTCGGCGGCGGCGAGCAGCACCGTCCCCGGCTCCGCCCCGGTGACGCGCACTCCCTGCTGACCGAGGCGCACGTCGACAAGCTGCGCAACGACCTGCCGCGAGCGATGTCCGCGAGCGGCTACCAGGCCGAGTTGACCAGCGGCCCCCTCTCCGGAGTGGTGATCAAAGCGGGACTGACGCAGCGCAAGCTGCACCAGGTGCTGGACGGTTCGCTGAAGCCGAACGAAGTCGAGAAGCGGCTCGTGAAATGGGCGGCGGACCAGGGCCTCGACTGGGGCCCCGCTTTCCTGCTCCAGTTCCGTGATCCGCAGATCCACAACTCGGCCTACCGGCCCGTCCACCAACTCGCCGAGTTCGAGAAGCCGCTGGGCCGGCGGAACCGGAAGCAGTCCACCGAGCTGTCCGCGAAGATCGAGGCCGCGGCCACCGAGCACCGGACGATGTACCTGGTCACGGCGGTTCCCCGGTGGAGGATCGAACCGAGCTACCGGGGCGAGGGCACCCCGCGGGAGTGGGCGGACCCGATCAGCACCGGCCGGGACGAGCCGATCCCGCTCCTGGTCGACCGCCAAGGGCTGCTCGACCTCGGTTTCGAGGTCCCGGCCCCCGGCGAGGAGATCGGGGCCGAGGGCACCAGCCCCGCGCGGGAGCAGGTCGTGGCGCTGCCGGACGAGACGAGCGACCAGGCCACCGGTGAAGAGCACCCTTCGGAGTCCACTGCGGACTTGTCAGCTCGGCCGAGCGAGCTTGCCGGAGCCGGGGACGGTGCACACGGCGGATCGCCGCGGCGCGACCGCGAGATCGACGTGCGCGTCGACGAAGGACGCACGCTTCCGCTCGGCATGGACAACCGGGATCTCGACGACATCGAGGACTCGGTGCACGAGAACCGCTGGATGGTTCCCGACGGCGCGGAGGTGGTGCGGCTCGCGCAGGCGCGCGACCCCGAATCACCGCACTACCGGGCAGGCTGGGATCAGCTCACCCCGGCGCAGTCCTGGGCTTTGATGGCCGCTGAGCTCCGCGGCGCGCAGTTCCACCAGCGTGACCGAAACAGGGCCATTGCTCGTATCCGCAGGCTCAACGAGCAGAGTGGTGCGAACTACCCCGACAGCAAGGCGGAACGCGCCGAGATCGCGGCCGCGGCGCACGAGAAGCTCAAGTCCTGGCCCATCGCCAGGAACCTGTTCCCGCACGCGCTCGTGCCGGACGGCAACGGCGGGCAGGCTCCGCTGCTGCGGTTGCTCGCCGAAGGACAGCCGATCCAGAACGCGTGGGAGCGAGGTGTTCTGCGCGACGCCGACGCGAGTCATCGCACCAAGGTCGAGTGGTGGTTCGGATATTCCTCCGCTTTTCAGCAGGGCGACGGCACGACGGTCGTGGACCCGTCGGAGATGCCGCGCTACGCCGCTGTGATCCCGCCGAGCCGGACCGAGGGCACGGCCGTTCAGTGGGGCACGGTCGTGCTGCACTGGAACGACGAGATCCGGGCTCGCACCACGTTCACGCCCGGGGACACCGGTCTCGCGCTCAGCGATGATTCGGATGCGAACGCGGTCAAGTACACCGACAACGAACACCTGTACACGTTGCTCGCCTATGGCGACGAGGAGTTGTTCCGGCACCTCGTGGCCGAGGCCACCGATTTCCGCTACGACCCCGAGCTGGCCGGGGCGCCCGGAACGAGCACGCACGATTACCTGGAAGCCCAGATCCACGGCCCACTGGACTTGTCCGCCGTGGAGAAGGTGGTGATCAACTGGGGACGCATCAGTGCTCATGACGGCTTCCAACCCAGCCTGACTCGTGCCGAAGCCGAAGAGCTGGCCGCGGACCTGCGTTCCGCGCGCCCGGAGCTGACCGTCGAACTGGGCAAGGAGCTCGGTGAGCCGGGCGAAGCCGACGCGGCCGAGCAGGACCGGGTGCGGCGGTTGTACGGCCTGGCGCCCGACCGGAACCTGGACGAGCACGAGCTGGCGGCGGCACGGGAGCTCGATCGGCTGGCCGGTGGCGGTCCGTTCGCACGGCACGCCGAGCGCCAGGACCTGATTCGGTCGCTCATCGGAGAGGACGGCTCCCGCCCGGACGACGAGGCGGCGACGCGGATGCTCTCGGAGCTCTTCGACAACACCGTCCGGCGGGGTGTCGAAGGTGCTTCGCCCGACGCGGAGCCCGGTGTGGATGTGCAGGCGTCCCCGATGGGGCCGGAGTGGCGATCTGCCCGGGTGCACGCGGTGTCGGCTGATGGGGTGGCGCCGCTGTTCGAGGTGCGTCGTTTCACCTCGGGTGACGAGGAGGTCTTGGCCGCGACGGTGCGGCTGAGCCTGCGGCCCGGTGCGGGCGTCAGCGCTGAGCAGGTCGACAGGTTGCACCGGTCGTTGCTGGCGGCTGCCGAGCGGCGGGTGAACGCGGCGGGACGGGAGTTCTCGTCGGGTGCGTTCGCCGGTGCGCGTTTCGCGCTGGACGTGCAGCGCGATGACCGGCCGGGAGGCGCGGCGCACACCGGGTTCACCGTCGTCGACGGTCCCGCCTCGGACGGCCAGTGGTCGTTGGACAGCAGCGGCGACAAGTTGCTCGACGGTGTCCTCCGGCAGCTCGGGGCACCCCCCGTCCAGGACGGCGCGGACGTGCTCGGTCCGGAGCGGCTTGCGGGGATCGCGTCGTCGGTGGAGGGGTCGTGGCCGATGCATCCGGACCCGCGACTGCGGGAGGAGCACCCGGCGCACAGCGCGGGCTTCGACGTCGCGGAGTACGACGTCGCCCGCGAGCAGGCTGCGGTGACCACTGTGGACGTCGACCTGACGCTGCCGTTGCCGGTGGAGGACCGCGGTGGGCCGCGCGCGTACTTCGACGTGCGCCGTTTCGAGGTCGGCGGTCAGCAGGTCGTGGAAGGCACGCTGCGACTGGACCTGGTTCCGGCGGAGGGCGTCACCGCTGAGCACGTCGATGCGGTGTGGCGGTCGACGGTGTTCGGGGTGAACTACCTGGTCAACAGTCAGGGGCTGTTGTTCCCGGCGGGTGGTGAGCTGGCCGGTGAGCGCCTGTTGGTGCGGGCCGAGCGTTCGGATCCCGACTCGGCGCATCGCAGAATGGACATCACCGAACCGGGGTCGCGGGCGGACGACGGCCGCTTGCCGGTCGGCAAGTCCCCGTTGATCTACGGCCACGAGCTGCTGCACCGCTTCGGTTTCGCCGACGAGCACGCGGGCGAGCGGCGACTGCCCGCGGACCTGCTCCAGCACATCCGCAACCACAAGCAACTGGTGGCCCGGCACATGGCCGACTGGGGCGGTGTCACGCGGCGCGCGCACAACACCGGAACCAACGTGATGGGCGGGATCGACGCCCAGGACCTGACGGTGGCGCCGCGCGTCCCGTCGCGGCACCTGAGCCGGCTCGACCGGGTGATCTCGGGTGCGTTGGCGTCCCCGACGCCCTACCTGGGCCCCGACCACGCGGCCACCGGTCAGCACGAGCCCGAGCCGAGCTCGGACGACGACGACCCCGTCACCCGGTTCAAGGAGCACCGCCTCCAGCAGCTGCTCGCCGAGATCAACGACTACCTCGCCGTCCGCGAACCGGACAGCACCCGCGTCTGGCACGGCGCGGACGGCCGGGATCGCCGGGGGAGCGAGCAGGAATGGCAGGAGCACCTCGACCGCGGCGCGGACCTGTTCGAGAGGTGGCATGCCGAGAACGCCGCCGGGCGACGGCCCCGGCGTGAGCCCTACGTGCTGGAGAACCGCGTCGAAACCCTGAAGAGGGAACTCGAACTGGGACGACACGGCCCTCGGGCCGTTCCGAAGATCAGCCATGGGCCGGAGCAACCCGGCCGGCCCACGACGAGGAGTCTCAAGCGGCTGATCGATGACGTGGAGGACCACGCGGTGCGGGCCAAGTCGAGGCTCGACCTGATGGGGGACACGCTCGGCGACCTCGGTGCCGATACCGAGCACCGGGGAACGCATCGGCGCATCCAACGCGCATTCCGGCGCCTGTTCACCGAGCTGCACGGTTGGCGTGCGGAGGCGGTCCCCGGGCAGCCGGTCGACCGCGACCGCTACGAGTCGCTGGCGCAGCTCTACCACGGGCTGGTGAACCTGGAGGACGCCTACGGTTCCGAGTTCGAGCAGGTGAACTCTCCGCTGGAGAAGTTGCTCGCGAAGATGGCCGGCGTCACGACGACGGACCTCGACTTCGGTGGCCTGCTGGGCGAGTACGACCGGCTCGGGCGCCGGGTGTCGGCGATCCGGCCGGTCAACGCGCTCGACGCGGCGGTGCGGCCGGCGGACCCGTCCGAGCTGCCGTTGCTGGAGCTGTCCGCGGCGCCGGGCGGGCTCCTGTGGCGCACGGACGACGAGATGCTCTACCGGGAGGACGACCGGGACTACGAGGCCGTCTTCAGGTCCGGCTTGGTGCCGTGGGAGGACTCGGCGCTGCCGGCCTCGCTGGACACGCACCAGACGACGATCGGCCTGCGCACGTCCTTCGTCTCGTTCAGCCGGAGCAAAGCCTTCTCGGCGGAGTGGGGCGACCACCGGTGGAACGACGACTACGACGTGAACCGGCGCGAGAGCGACCGCATCCAGGTGTTCGAGATCGACGCTCCCGGCGGGATCGACCTGGTGGCGTCGTTGAACCGGTACGCCATGCCCATGCAGCAGGAGGTCGTCTTCCCCGGCGGCGTCCGGCCGGAGTACATCCGCGGTGTCGAGCTGCGCCACGACGACGGTCGGATCGAGTACGTCCACAACCCCGCCTACCGGGCGCGTTCCGCTTCCGCGCCGGTGTCCTCGTCGGCCCCGGTGGTGTCGCGGGGGCAGGCGACCGGCTCCGCTCTGGGACGGTCCGGGGTGTCCTACCCCGGCCCGAGCAGGCCCGGGCTGCTCTCCGGCCCGGAGCCGGGGAGTGATCGTCCGCTTCCACCGGTGGTGCACCGGGGCGAGTTCGAGGTGGAGGACGTCGACGGCGAGCCGCACGTGCGGTTGTACACCGTGGTGTCGGCTCCGCAGTTGCCGCAGCTGGACGTCCTGAGCGGGCAGCCGAGCGCGGCCTCGGTGGGCGATGTGCAGCAGGACCCGGTGACCGGGCGGATCCAGGTGCTGTCCTCGCAGGTGGGGCGGCCGTTGTCGGTGATCGCGGGGCGTCCGCTCTCGGCGGTGCAGCTGCTGTCGGCTGCCGAGGACGTGCTGGCGGAGGTGCTGCCGTGGCGTTCGGCGAACCCGCCGGTGATCCGGTCCTACCTGGCGCCGCTGGAGTTCGTGCGGGAGCTGAGCCGGGATGCCGAGGTGCGGGAGGAGTTCCCGCACCAGCACGACGGACGCACGGTGAACGTGTGGCCCAAGGCGGGGCCGAACCTGTTCACCGTCGCGCCGGAGTCGTTGCCCGATTTCACGGGTTCGCTGCGGCCGGGTTCGATGGTCACCTACACCTCGGGCCTGGGCAAGGATGGGCTGCTGCGCGGTGACTGGGCGGGTGCGGTCGAGCACGTGGACGGCCTGCGGGACCGGCTCGGCGTGCCGCGCACGGACCGCGAGCTCAACTCGAACTGGCGGGCCTGGCCGACGCTGGACGAACTGGAGGCCGGTTCCGTCTGGCAGTCGCGCCGCATCGCGCGGGGCCTGCGGCAGCACCACTCCACCTGGCTGGAACTGGTGTCGCCGTCGCGACGGGACGCGGCGGCCACACTGCGGGCGGGCGACCCGATCGTGCCGCTCGGCCAGCGGACCGAGGAGTTGCGGGACTTCCTCGACGAGCACGAGTTCGGCGAAACCCGGCTCGACGACTGCGTCGAGCACCACCGGACGGCGTCGAAGCGTCCGTGCGAACTGGACGACTTCATGGAGCGCACGGTGCGGCCGTGGGCCGATCAGGCCACGATCGTGGTGGCGCTGGCGGAGGACCACGGCCGGATGCTGGGCGACCTGGGCATCACCGGCAAGGGCGCGGAAAACGAGTTCGCCGCCCTCCGGGAGGAGCTGCCGCAGCAGCAGGCTCGCCGGCGGGCTGCCGGTGCGGCGATCACCGCGCGGTGGCGCGACCGTGCGGACCCGGACCGTCTCGTCGCGACGGCCGGTGAGCACCTGCCGGAGCTCCTGCACCGGGACGGACCGCACTTCGGCGGCGAGGGCCCGGAGGATCACCGCGAGCGGGTGCGGCGCACCTTGGGGCGGTACCTGGAGCTGGCGCGGCAGGAGCCGGACACCGGCCGGGTGATCCCGGTGGACGCGGTGGTCAAGGCGATCCTGTTCCGCGGCCTCGGAGCCGACAGCGCGCAGCGGCAGCAGGCGGCCCGGTACGAGCAGTACTCGGACGAGTTCCCGCCCCAGGAGAACTTCGCCGACGGCGTGTCACAGGACCAGGACGACGAGCACGAGCTCGTCCAGGACGACGCCGAGGCGCAGCAACGGCGGCCCGACGCGGTCCCGCGCAACGCGGTGGCGGCCGACCTCGCCGGGCGCTACGGCGAGGTCTTCGCGGACGGTGACCTGGAGGCGGCTCGGGTGCTGGTGGCGTCCGACCCGTTCGGGCAGTTCCACCAGAACAAGGCCGATGCGGACGCGGTGTTCGAGTTCGTCGCGCGGACGGCGTTGCGGCTGACCGGCCGCGACGCGGCCGGATTCCGCGGCAGGCTGCCGGATTCCGCGGTGCGCGACGTGCAGCGGCTGTTCGTGGAACTGCACCAGTTGCACCAGGCGGAGCGCGCCGAAGCGGACTTCACGACCGGCGCGCCGGTCACCACTTCCGGCGACCGGCTCTTCGCGTACGTCCCGAGCCTGCGACGCGGAGTTGCCGAGCTGGAGTCGTTGTTCGCCACGCCGCGGGCCGTGCGCGAGACCTACGCCCGGCTCTTCCCAGCCGAACCGCTGAACGGGAGCGAAATACCCCACGGCCGTTCGAGGCCCGGTCCGGCCGCCGCGCGCGAGTCCGAGACCGGGCCGGTACCGGCTCGCCGGGACCGGCCGCCGTTGCGGGATTCGAGCTTCGATTCGGACGATTCCGAATCCGAGTCCGAAACCGGTTCTCGGGACGGGGAGATCGAGGTCGGTGACCAGGAGTTCCGGGCTCGTTACCCCGAGTTCGTAGGGGTGAACGCGGCGCGGTACGAGAGTGGTGATCCGAGGCATCGGACGAACTGCCACCGGGCGGTGCTGGCGGCGTGGGCGACGCGTGCTCGCGGTGAACTGGTCACCGCGTCTCCGGATGACGTGGTGACGGTGCGGGACTTCGCGGAGGAGGTGGGCGCACGACCGGTCGCGGCGACCTACCGGAAGGTGGCCGAGCACGTCGCGGGTCAGCGCCCGGGAGCGCTGGGCGTGGTGCTGCTCCACGGTCAGGGCGGGAAGTTGCACGCGGTGCTGGGAGAACGTGCCGGTGGCAGGGCGCGCTTCGCGGACGTCCAGCGCGGCGTGATGGTCGAACCCCGCCCGGGTGATGTCGCGGGATACGTGCCGTTGCCGGGGACGGGTGCGGTGCCGATCGCAGGTGAGCCGCTGAACCCGGCGCTGCTGATCGGGATGCAGAAGTACCCCGTGGACGATGGCGGCGGTTCGCGGTCGACCCGTCGCGAGCGGTTCGCGCGCCTGCTGGGGCGGTCGGGCGGTCCGTCGTCGGCCGGTCCGTCGGGCTCGGCGCGGGGAACCGATTCGTCGTTGCGGCGGCAGTTCCCCTCGCTGTTGCGGAACTCCATGCGGGGAACGCCGGGAAACGAGGTTCCCGTCCCGGACCCGGCCTCGTCGAGGCCCGCCCCGACACCTACTCGTGCGGAGATGGGGCTGACCCCGCTGTACACCGAGCCGCCGCACTACGGCGAGTCGTCCGCGCCGCCTCCCGCGCAGGCCGGTGGGAATTTCCGTCGCGCGAGGCTGGTGGACTCCATAGCGATCACGGAGGCCAGCTTCCCCGGCCCGGATGACGCTGCCGCGTTCTTCCGGGAGATGTTCCCGAACCTGCTCGCGATCAACCCCGGTGGTCGGCGCAAGAACGACTGCGGTTCGTCGGTGATCGCGACGATGCTGACGCTCGTCGGCGGTGTGACCGTGGAAGTGGACGGTGGCGGCCCGATGACCGTCGGGCTGATGCAGGAGCGATTCCAGGACGTGCTCATGAAGCAGACGCTCGTGAAGTACGAGACGCAGATCTTCGCCTCCGAGCCCGAACGACAGGCACGTGCCTCGGAGATGTCCAACAGAGATCGCCTCGACGCGTTGTGGGATCGGCACCACCGCCGGGGGCAGCGGAACTTCGGCCTGTCAGCTGAGCAGGTGCTCGACATCGAGGCACTGCCGTCTGCCCAGCGGCGGCAGGCCATCGCGTCGCTGCGCGAGGAGTACGAGGAGCTCGAGGACATCCTGCTCCTGATTCGGCAGCTCGTTAACGAGCCACCCCGAGCGGTGGGGGCTTCGTACGCTGAGGTGACCGCGTACGCACGCGACCTGCCGAACGAGAAGGCGGTGGTGTTCCTGCGCGGTTCCGAGGGGATGCTCCACGCAGTCGTCGTCGCGACCTCCCCCGAGGGTGTGGTCATGTTCTTGGACGGGGACCGCGCGACGATTCCCGATGCCCGTCCCGAGACCGTGGTGGGAATCCTGCCGTTCGCCCCTCCGACGGAGGGCGAGTTCACCGGCCGGGTGCTCGACCCCGACCAGCTGGTCGGGGCTCCGGCGGGTCGCGTTCCGATCGCGGTGGAGGACTTCGCCCCGGACGCCGCCGCGGTCGGGGTGCAGGACTAGATCCGCGCCGCCGCGCACGACGGGGAACCGCTCACCGCCGGACACCTGGCCGAGCGCTTCGGGATGAGCAGGCAGCGGGCGTTCGAGCAGATCGACTCCGTCGCGCGCGCCGACGTGCTGGCCGCCGCGGCGGCGCGTCGGCCGCTCGGGCCGACCGCCCTGGCGGAGAAGTACGGCAAGAACGGCGAGTGGGCGCGGGACGTGGTGCTCCGCGCCGCCGACGAGTTCGGAGCCGAGTTGCGGGCGGCGAGCGCGGAATCGCCGTTGCGCGGCACCGGGTCGCTGCACGAGCGGTTCGGGGCCACGGAGAAGCAGAACACCGCACTGCTCGAAGCCGCCGTGGTCGCCGAGCTGCGCGCCGCCGCGGACCTCGGCCGTCCGTACGACGCCGACGACCTGGCCGCCAGGTTCGGCGATCACCCGCTGCCCGCGAACACGCTCATCGCCGTCGCGGGGGCGTCCGACGCGCGCGAGGCCGCCCGCGACGGCCGCCCGCACACGCCGGCCGCGCTCGCCTCGAAGTACGGCTTCTCCTCGACGCGCGCGAGGGAGCTGATCGGGTTCGCCGCGCTCGCGGACGCGCGGGAGGCCATCGATGGCGGCGGCTCCCACACCGCCGCCGAGCTGGCCGCCGCTACGACATGAGCCGTCGTTGGGCGTCCGAGCGGATCGAGGACGCCCGCGACACCACCGGGCTCGTGCAGCCCTGGCCGTTCACCCGGGTCTCCCGTCCGCTGGGCGACGACCTCGGCACCGCCTCGGGCGCCGCGCAGCGGGCTCGCGCGCAGGTGCACGCCGCCGTGGAAGCGGGCC
Organism: Saccharopolyspora sp. NPDC002578; assembly: GCF_053592695.1. Lineage (NCBI taxonomy): Bacteria > Bacillati > Actinomycetota > Actinomycetes > Pseudonocardiales > Pseudonocardiaceae > Saccharopolyspora > Saccharopolyspora sp. NPDC002578. Next base: position 199,962 of record NZ_JBSFWJ010000003.1, read on the forward strand.
GCAGCGCACCGCGGAGGAGCTGGCCGAGACCTTCGGCAAGCCACGAGCGCGGGCCTTCGACCAGATCGACCAGGTCGCCCACGCCGACGTGCTGGCGGCATCCGGACGCGGTGACCAGTACGACTCCGAGGCGCTGGCCGCGAAGTACGGCATGGACCTCGGCTGGGCCGGTCGTCGGATCAGTGACGCGTTCGCGTTCGAGCACACCAGGAAGAACGCCGCCGCGCTGATCCAGCGGTACGTCCGCGACGGTCGGCCGATCGGACCGGAGTCGGTGCAACGATCGGCCGCCGAGCTCGGCGTCCGGCCGGACACCGTGAACGACCTGATCGCCGACGTCGCGCAGCACGACGTGATCGTCGCGACTCGGACCACCGTGCCGTACTCGGCGGCGCAGCCGGCCGAGCGATACGCGCGGACCGAGGACTGGGCCGCGCTGCAGATCACCGCCGCCTTGATCCGCGAGACGCTGGCGCATCCCCGCGTGGTGCACCACAAGTTCGGGTTGAGCCGCACGGCCCAGCGGCAAGCGGTGCGGGAAGCGGTGCGCACCTTCGCACTGCGCACTCCTTTCGACGACCTGCACCGCCGAAGGCTCATCAACGCCGGGGACTCCGGCGGCACCGCGGACTACGAGCGCGAGCTCGATACCGATGATTCCGACAGCGATGACTCCGACGACCTCGTGCGCGGAATCCGCGTGACGGATCTGAGCCGTCGCTTCGGGGTGGCCGTTGACAGCGTCGAGCAGCAGCTCAGCTCGGCGGCGCGCCACCTCGCCCGCGCGGCGGCGGACGGGCAGGTGCCCTATTCGGCGACCGAACTGGGTGAGAGGTTCGGCAAGGATTCCAGGTGGGGTTTCGACCGGATCGGTGCCGCGATGCGCGCCGATGCGGGCGATGACCGGGTCGACACCGCCGCTTCGGCCCAGCGGTACGGAATCAGCGTCGCGGCGGTCGAGCACCAACTCGTCGCGGACGGTCTCGCCGACGTTCGCGCGGCGGGCGACCGGATCGTGTACGGGTACGACGGCCCCGGGGCCGCCGGGTGGGAGCAACAGCTGCGCGAACTCGGTCTTCCTCGCACCCTCGAAGAATTGACCGGACCCCTCGGCCTCGGCCGGGAAGAAGGACTGTTCTGGATCGGTGCCGCACTGCTCGCCGGTCAACAGCCGCTGCGCTCGACCGAGACCGTCGCCCAGCAGTACGGGATCGGCGAGGCGGAGGCCGAGCACCTGGTGCAGACGCTGACGACCGTCGAAGCGCTGGCGATGATGGTGAGGTCCGCGGGAAGAGCGGAAGTCGTGCAGCGCCTGTCCGCCAGAACCGGCAGGACGGAGAAATGGGTCGACGACCGGAGGGAGGAGGCCGCCCTCTACTACCTGCGAGGCGCTGGTGAGCGGTCGAGCAGTGGGGACACGTTCACCGCCGCTTCGCTGCTCGGGCTGGCCACGACCTTCGAGGTGGACAGCGGCCGGCTGCGCGACCGGGTCAACAGCGCCGCGGAGGCCGAGCTCGCGCCGGACCCGGCCGGTCCGGCGCCGTACAGCGCTGAGGAACTCGCCGAGCGCTACCACATGGTCGTCCGGTGGGGCGAAGACCGGATCTCGCGTGCCGCGCGCGATGATGCTCGCGCAGCGGTGCGGGACGGCGCGGCCCCGCACGCCGTCGAGGCGCTCGCTCGGCGGCGCGGCATCGGCCGCGACGTGGCGGAGCGGGCCATCGCCGCCGCGGTGCTCGACGACGCGCAGGCGGCCGGCCGGTCGCACGCCATCGCCGAGTTCGCTCAGGGCTACGGCCTCGACACGGGAGCTCTGGACCGGCACCGCGATGCCCTCGCCCGGCTCGACGTGCGCGAGGCGGCGGATCGCGTGCAGCCGATCAGCGATGGGGTGCTGGCCGAGAAGTACGGCAGGAGCCGGTCTTGGGCGCTGGAGCAGATCGACGCCGCCGCGGGTGAGTTCCTGGCTGATGCCGCGGTGGCCGTTCAAACGACCCACAACGACCTGGCGGCGATGTTCGGAAAGGACGGGGAGTGGGTCCGGCGCACCCGCCGCACCGCCGCACGATCCCATGTGCGGGCGTCGGTGGATCGTGGCCAGTGGTGCGCTGCTGACGAGTTGCGAGCTCGGTACCGGATCAGCAGGGCCGACGCCGACGAGGACCTCAGGGCCGTCGTCCTCGAACACGCGCTGACGAGGGCGCGCAGCGGTTCCCCGGACACCGTCGACCAGGTGTCCCGGCGGTACGGCTTTTCCTCCGATGCGGCGAGTTTCGTCGTCGAACGGCTCGCGCACGAGTACGTGGACCGCGTCGACGGTCGTCCCGGGTACGCCAAGGTGGCCGGGGAACTCGGGCTGAGCGAGGCGCACGTTCGCAACGAGGCGCTGCAGTACGCGCGCGAGGCACGGGAGAACTTCGAGCCTTGCACTCCCGGCGAGCTCGCCGACCGGTACGGCCTCAGCCGGAACGAGGCCGAGAGCGTGCTCGACTACGCCGAGAACGTCGCGGACGATTCCGATTTCGACATGGAGTGGGAGTAGGCGGCGGTGGTGGACCGCGGGCCTTCGAGACCGGTGAGCGGGGCCGCCCGTGGGGGGTTCCCCGCTGCGCCCGCCGCCGTCCGAGACCGCTCGCGCCCCCCAGGTCCACGATGACGAGGACTTCCCGGGCCGCGAAGGTGCGCACGAATGACCGAGGTGATGATGAGCGACGATCTTGCCCGTCGGGGCGCCGAGTGGCTGGAGCGCACGTACGGCGGGCTGGTCACCCTCACCGGTGACGAGCCGCTGCGGGACGGGGCGCGGACCGCGCTGTTCGCCTGCGATTACGCGGCCGGTTCCAGCGAGCCGTTGCTGGCCGCCACCATCGCCGTGCCCAAGGACGGCGGGGAGCCCTTCCCGGTGGCCAACGCCGATCCGCTGGACGAGGAGATCAACGGCTCCGCCGCCGCAGGGGCGTGGCGCTGGCGGAGCAACGCGCGGGGCTGCCTGATCGCCACCGACGCGGCGGTGGACCGCTTTCCCGCCTCGGCGCTGCCGTGGGAACCGATGGACGAAGCACCGGGCTGGTGGGGCCGGATGCTGGCCGCGCACTTCCCGGGCGCCGAGCTGAGCACCTGCTCGACCTGGCAGGACGCCACCTCAGTGATCCTGGAGGGCGGACCGGGCACCCGGGGCGTGATGTGGCTGCGCAGGCAGCTCGGCGGGGTCGAGATCACCGGGCACCTGCTGTACGCGTTCCACGACGAGGACCAGGTGATCGTCCTCGACGGCCAGCGCGGAACGCTGGCCGGCCTGGACGACGACGAGGTCGTGCAGATCGAGGTGGCCCGCTTCCACCGCCCCCTGCCCGGGGCCGTCGAAGTCCTCGCGCTGCCGTGGGAGGGCGTCGCCCCCGACCTGGAATCCGCGATCGGCAAGGCGGAGAGCTGGCTGGACCACGCCTACGGCGACGACGCGGTGCTGGTCGAGCCGGACGCCGCGGACGAGACCGAGCGGGGCTGGCTGTTCGCCTGCACCACGCCGCGGTTCCTGGAGTCGGGTGACTGGCGGGACCAGATGCTCGACGCCGCGCTGGTGGTGCCGAAGGAGCAGGGCGCCGTTCCGTTCGGATTGCCCAACAACGACCCGTGGGCCTACCTGTCCCAGTGGGACGAGGGCGACGAGGACCTGCCCGAACCGCCGCTGCCCGCCAACGCGGCGTGGTACGAGCCCACGGTGCGCGAGCTCGGTGAGCCGCTGAGCACTTCCGAGCACCAGCGCTGGGGCGACGTGCTCTCCGAGCTGTCGGAGGCGCCGGAGGGCGCCAGGGCGCTGGTGTGGGTGCGCCGCAAGGACGCCCGCGAGCGCGAAACGGTGGGCAACCTGCTGGTCGCGACGCAGCGGGACGGCGGGGTGCGACTGGTGGACTCGATGGCCGAGGAGGGCCTGCCCGCCTTCGACCAGGCGCCGCTGGGACTGCACGTCGTGCGCTTCCAGTAGCGGGTGCGCACCGGATACGAGGAGACCGAAGTGGACGAGCAGGCCGGGACCGACGACGAGGCCAGGACCGACGACCAGGTCTGGGAGGATGCGCTGGCCGACGCCGCCGAGCGCGCCGAGTTCGGGGAGGGCGACCGCTGGCACTTCCTGCTCGACCCCGCTTGGGAGGAGCAGGACGAGCCGCCGCCCACCGCGGCCGTCGTCGGTGGCTGGTTCGTCGAGGGCGGCGGCGACACGGCCCTGTTCCGGGCCAATCCGCACTACGAACCGTCCCGGCCGGGCCTGCCGACCGACCCGGTCGATGCCGCCCTGCAACTGGCGGTCGAGGACCGCGCCGACGGCGCCGAGGTGCTGGAACGGCTGTCGCAGGTGGTGCTGGGCCTGGCGGTCGACGCGGAGGGCAGGACGGTGGTGACCGAGTCCCCGGACGACGCGCTCTCCGTCTTGGTGGCCACGTCCCCGGTGCACCGGCGCCGCGTACCGGACGCGCGGTGGGTGGAGGTGACGGTCGACGAACTGGCCGGCGGACTGCCGGCGGCGGGACTCGACGTGCTGCTGAATCCGGGAGCTCCGGCGTCGATGCGGATCGAGGCAGCGGCGCTCGGGGACGCGTTCGCGTCCGCGGCCGGACCCCCTGGTGCGCAGGAGCAGCCCGTGCGCGCCGACTGATGCCGGTGCGGCGTCACGGATCTCGGGGTGCACGGGCGCACCGCTACGGCGTGGGCGGGGCAGCGAAATCTCCACTCGTTCCACGGCGAAAGCGCTGCCGGAACGGCCGGTCCGACCTCGACGACCTGCCGGGGAACGTCGATGGCGCGGCGCGTGCGGACGCTCAGCTGGTGGTGGTGACGTCGAGCTCGCCGCCGAGGTCCGTGGACCACTCGTGCCACGGCCCGCTCGAGGGGCTGTCCTGACGGGTGCGCGTCAGGCTCCCGTCCCTGCCGATCCCGTACACGACCATCTTCCCGGCGGAGTCCTTCACCGCGGCGGTCAGCTCGGCGAGATCACCTTCGTGGGGCTGCCAGGGGTACCACCTGAAGCGTTGCGACTCGGACTGCCAGCTTTCGTGGACGGCTCCGTTCGCGTCGCGGGCGAACAGCACCAGAATCCCCGTGGCGCCCGTGGCGACCATCGGCCGACCGGCGAACGCGCCGGGTTCGCTGCGCCACTGCCGCCAGGTCCGCCAACCGCTCCAGACGTTGGTCGCGGTGTCGCGTTCGCTGCTCTGCACGATCTCGCCGTCGGGGCCTTGGGCGAACAAGTGCAACTTGCCGAACTCATCGAGGATCACCGACGGCGAGGTGGCCGCTATGCCGGGCACCTGCTGCGCCGGGTTCCACTCGTCCGCACCGAGGGCGGCCTGCGCGTGCGTCCGCACCACTCCGTCGCCGCCCAGCGCGAAGAGCTTCAACGTGTGCTGGGAGTCGACGTGCACGACCGGATCGTCTTGGATCGGGGGCCCGGGGATTTCCCGCAGTCCGGTCCAACCGCCCTCGTCGGCCCGGCTCTGGTGGGTCTCCCAGAGCCCTCCCGCGGTGGAACGGGCGAACACGTGCAGCCTGCCCGTGGCGTCCTGCGCCGCCGCGGGCGTGCCGATCAGCTGCGCGCCGCCGAGGTCCTGCCACGTGCCCGGCGCCGAGGCGTCCGCTTCCACCTGCGGGTTGTACGACAACGAGCCGTCGGCGCCGATCACGAACGCCGCCATCCGCTTGTCCGAGTCGGGCACGGTCACCGGGTTCCCGGCGGCGCTCCCGCCGAGGTCGGTCCACCCGGCCATCTCGTCCTGCGCGGGCGCGATCTGGTGGGTGCGCACCACGGTGCCCTGCTTGCTCCTGGCGAGGTGGGTCAGTCGCCACTTGCCGTCCAAGACCGCCCGCGCCGCGGGGTCCCTCGCGTAGTCGGGCCGGAACCCGTCGGACGGCCCGTCCTCGAGCGGTGCGACCGGCGAGCCGGGGAAGCTCTCGTCATCCAGGGTCACCGCGTTCGGCACGAACCAGCCGACGAGCAGGATCGGCGTCGCGAGCAGCGCGGCTCCGAGGAGGCAGACCGCCGCCAAGCGCTTCCGATCACCGCTGCGGGCGCGAATCCTGGGCAGGGGAACGGTCGGAGCGTCGTCGGCCCCGGTCCACCGGGTCGTTTCTGAGGAATCGCGTCCGTCCGGTGAGCGTCCGGACTGATCGTTGACCGAGAACAGCGGCACTGGAGACCTCCACGACACGCCATTGGGCCATTCAGGTTCGAATTTACCACTGTTCGAAACCGGACATTACGCACGGTTGATGCTTTCCGGAACGGGCCGCCACGTGAGCAGGCAATACGTTGCCCCTTTGGAGGTACTCACCGGTGCGTCCAGGTTTCGCAGGGTAGGTGCCGCCTCGTGATCCACCTCGGACGCGGTCCGTGCTGGTGGTGTCCCGCGATCGGGCGTGCGGCCGGGAGCGGGCCCGACCCGTGGCGGCGTTGGAAGAATGCCGCAACGGCATGGTTGCTCGCGCCTCCGACGAGGAATGCGAACGTCCATTGTGGACGTCGTTCGGCCGCGGACGTGGGCGAACCGGATCGCGGACGTGGCCGGGTCGCGATCGCCCGGCACCGTGGCGCGCTCGGCCGGCCGAATTCGCCGGTGCCGTTGTTCGCGATTCGCGAAGAATGCGCGACGAGTGGTCGAGGAGCCCATTCGACGCTGTTCACCGCGCGGCAATTCAGGAAGATTTCAACCGTCGTGCAAGGTATCCGTGGAATGTGCGGTGACCGGGAGATCCGGCGGAACGCTTCCTCTCGCGTGCTTCTCGGTACCGCCTAGCCGAACGGCTCAGCCCGCGTGCAGCGGCAACCGGACCTCGAAGCGGCATCCGCCCGGAACGTTGCGCACCGACACGTTGCCCCCGTGGGCCCGCACGACCCCCTGCGCGATGGACAGCCCGAGCCCGCCGCCCCGCTCGGCGCCGGGTGCGCGTTGCCCGCCCCGCCAGCCCACGTCGAACACCGAGCTCAGGTTCTCCGGCGGGATTCCGCCGCACTCGTCGGAGATCCAGACCATCGCCCAGCCGTGCTCGGCCAGCACGTCGATCGACACCGTCGTGTTCGCAGGCCCGTACTGCATCGCGTTCATCAGCAGGTTGTTGAACACCCGGGTCATCGTCCGGTCGTCCACCGCGGCGGTGACCGGCTCGACGCGGTTCGGCCGCAGCCGGATCGAGCGCTGGTCGGCCAGCACGTCGAGACCGGCCACCACGTCGCTCAGCAAGTCGTCGAGCGCCACCTCCCGCAGCGTCAGGCGCAAGGTTCCGGCCTGGAGCTGGGAGAGCTCGAAGAGGTCGTCGACCATGCCGGTCAGCCGATCGGCATCCCCGCGGATCTTGCGGTAGTAGCCCGGCACGTCGTCGGCGACGCCGTCCTCCAAGGACTCGGTCATCGCCCGCAAGCGGGCCAGCGGGCTGCGCAGGTCGTGCGAGATCCACGCGACCAGCTGCCGCCGGGACGCCTCCACGGCCTGCTCGCGGTTGCGGGACTCCGCGAGCTTGGCGCTGGTCACGCGCAATTCCCGGGCCAGCTCGGCCAGTTCCGCGGTCGGCGGGTCGTCGGCCAGCTGGAACCGCTGGTTCTGGCCGAACGCGCGCGCGGCGTCGGTCAGCTGCCGGCTGCCCCGCACGACCGAGCGGCCGAGCAGCAGTCCGATCCCGATGGAGACCAACCCGGACACGAGGTTCGCCGCCAGGTTCGTCGATGCGGGCAGCTGATCCGTCTGCCCCACCAGCACGATGGTGAACGTGCTCGCGTTCAGCGCGCACACGGTGATCACGACGACGGCGACCAGGGACACCTCGACGGAGTGCCGCCGGAGCACGCGCAGCACCGCCGCGCCGATCAGGCCGATCCCGACGGATTCGCAGATCGCGATCAGCGCGATCACCAGCGGATTCACCGGGGTGCTCCGGGTCCGCCGGGTGGGTCGAACCGGTACCCGACGCCCCACACGGTCACCAGCGCGGTGGGACGCGCGGGATCGTCCTCGATCTTGGACCGCAACCGCCGCACGTGCACGGTGACCGTGGAGGCGTCGCCGAAGTCGTAGGACCACACCTCGCGCAGCAGTTCGTCCCGGCGGAACACCCGTCCGGGGTTGTCCAGCAGGAAGACCAGGAGCTCGAACTCCTTGTTCGTCATCGTCAGCTTCTGCCCGCCCTTGCTGACCACGCGCGCGGCCCGATCCACCTCCAGGTCGCCCACCCGCACCACCTCGTTGGCCGGGGCGAGCGGCGTCGTGGTGGTCCGGCGCAGCACGGCCTGCACCCGCATCACCAGCTCGCGCGGGCTGAACGGCTTGGTCAGGTAGTCGTCGGCGCCGGCTCCCAGCCCGCGCAGCCGGTCGTTCTCGGCGCCCAGCGAGGTGAGCATGATCACCGGAACCTGGCTGCGGGTGCGCAGCTGCTGCAAGACCTCGATGCCGTTCAAGCCGGGCAACATCACGTCGAGGATCACGAGGTCGGGTGCCATCTGGTGGGCCAGTTGCAGGCCGACCGCGCCGTCCGAGACGACCACCGGGCTGTATCCCGCCCGTTGCAGGTAGTCGGAGATCACCTGGGCCACCGCGTGATCGTCCTCCACGACCAGCACGCGCAGCTGCCCAGCGCGTGAGCCGCCGTCCGTCGTCTGGCCCGGCTGCGTCATCTACCAACCTGTTCTCGATCTTGAGCTCGCCGCGCGGTTCGTCGTCGCATCAAGGCGTGCACGACACGGCGATCGAGCCACTGCATTGCGCAGATCTTCCCCCCATGGTGTTCCCCCGCGCTGACCGGGTGGCGGCTGCGGAGGTCGCCGCCGGGACGATCGGGCCTGGTGGTGCCGGTGTGGTGCGACGTCGGGCGGGACTCGGCCATCCTCGCCCTGACGAGCCCTTCACCAGGAACGAGGGCGGCGCGAGACCTTCCTGCGAGTCCCTCGGGCGCGGGCTTGGCGCTGGTCGGTGACCGAGGCTTTCTCGGTCAGGTAACAGCAACGGGTAGCTGGTTCTGCCCCGGCCTCGCCCACCGTCCGGTGACGGCCGGACCGGTGCACCGAGTCCGCCCCGAGCGGCGTGCGAGGGCGCCGAAACGTGGTCTGCTCGCCTGACCGGGGTGGGTGACGTGGTGTCATGTCCGCCGGTGACCTCGCGCCACTGCACGCGCGGTGACCGGCGGGATGCAATGGGCGCATGACATTCGAGCCGACTCGCGTCGATCAATCCGCGCACGTCTCGTTCTGGCGGCGGCCGTTCCGGCTCGTCCGCGAGAACGTGCGCGCCTATCTCCTCATCAACGCGGCCGCTTACGGCCTGTTCGCCGTCGGGTTCGTGCTCGGGCTCGCCTTCCCGGAGCTCCAGGTCGCGCGGTCGGCGTCGCTGGAGGAGGACGGCACCGGTGAGCTGGTGCGCTGGCTGGTGAACACTCCGCCGCTGTTCGCGCTCACGATCCTCGGGGTCAACCTGTTCCGGCTGAGCCTGCTGACCATCGTGGTGCCGTCCCTCGTCGTGCCCTTCGCCGGGCTCGCGTTCTTCGGCTACTGGGCGGTCGAAACCGGCATCACGATCGTTCCGGTCTCCGCGCAGGGGTGGGTGGCGCTCATCCCGCACTCGCTGACCGTCGTCATCGAGCTGCAGGCCTACATCCTGTTCCTGCTCGGCGCGTACCTGCTGGGCAGGCACTGGCTGTTCCCCCGCGCCGTGGGCGCGACGAACCGGCGCCAGGGCTACGTCCGGGGCCTGCGGCGGATCGGCCTGCTGGCGTTGCCCGCGCTGGTGCTGCTCGTCGTCGGCGCGGTGTGGGAGGCGTACTCGCTGCGGTACCTCGTGCACCCGCTCGGCCAGTTGCTGCTGTGATCCGTTCCCGGACGCTCACCGGTTAACCTCGACCGCATGGGTGATCAGTGCTTGTTCTGCGGGATCGTGACCGGTGACGTGCCGAGCGTGCAGGTGGCGGAGGACGCGACGACGTTCGCGTTCATGGACATCAACCCGGCCTCCGACGGCCACCTGCTGGTCGTTCCGAAGCGGCACAGCAAGGACCTGTTCGAGATCCCGGCCGAGGACCTGGCCGCCGTCACGCTGGCCGCGCAGCGCGTCGCGAAGGCGGCGGTCCGGGAGCTCGGTGCCGACGGGGTGAACCTGCTCAACTGCTGCGGGGCCGACGCCTGGCAGTCGGTGTTCCACTTCCACCTGCACGTGATCCCCCGGTACACCGACAAGTCCAAGGACCGGCTGACGCTGCCCTGGTCGCCCGTGCCGGGCGATGTGGACACGATCGCCGAGCTTGGCGGCCGACTCGGCAAAGCCCTGGGGTGACCTGGAAATCGCTCGGAGCGACCGCTCCCGGGCCGGTGGGAGCGGACAGGGGCGACCGTTCAGGCCTGTCCGATGTGGATGGACTTGGGCGCGGCACCCTCCAAGGGGCTTTCCGGCTCGGCTCCCGTCCCGACTGACCGGGGGTTTCTGTCCTGGTCGGTCAAGAACGCGTACCATCGCGGTGTGCCACGGCCGCGGGAGTTCGACGAGGATCGCGTCGTCGAGGCGATTCGCCAGGAGTTCTGGGACAAGGGCTACGCGGCGACGTCGGTCGACGACCTCATGCGCGTGAGCGGACTGGGCAAGGGCAGCTTGTACGGAGCCTTCGGCGACAAGCGCGCCTTGTTCCTGCGGGTGCTGCGCGAGTACAACGACGCCAACGTGCGGACGCTCCAGGAGCGGTCGACGTCCGCGTCGCGGGGCGTCGACTTCGTGCGCGAGTTCGTGCGCGGTCCGAGCTGCGACTCCACCGGGACGTCCGCCCAGCGCGGATGCCTGCTGGCCAACAGCACGGCCGAACTGGCGATGAGCATGCCGGACGTCGCGGCCGAAGCCCGGCGCAGCTACGACGCGACCGCCGCAGTGCTGGCGGAGGCGATCGAGCGGGCCCAGCGCGAAGGCGATGTGGATCCCGGCGCGGACGCCGGGCCGGTCGCCTACGCGGTCCTCGCCGCCCAGCTCGGCGTGGTCGCGCTCGGGCGGACCGGTATGGGCGTCGACGTGCTCGCCTCCGTGGCCGAGTCCGCCCTGGGGCGGTTGCTGCCCGCGTAGCGGGCGGGTTGCTCCGGCGAATTCCGGCTCTGCGCCTGGAGAATCTCCGCCGTGAGTCGCCGCTCGCGCGCCTCGCTGGGCCGAGCGTCGGTGACCGGCGTGGACGGCCGGTGCTTCGAGCCCGGTGCTCCGGCCCGATCTTCGGGGATCGAAGGCGTGGGCCGTCGCGCGAGGGGGGCGCAACCGCCCGCGCCCCCCCGCGGGGGGAGACCCACGCCGCCCCCCCCCACCCCGGGGGGGCGGGGC